>NZ_JBZUIX010000003.1:0-11667 GCF_058599305.1 Acinetobacter sp. CAU_H_S139_7 | reverse complement strand
AAACCAAGGGCAATTTTTCCATCCTAAGGCTTTTAATAATTTTAAAGTTTTTAAATGCTTTTAGAGATGCTGTAAGCCTTTATTTGCAATAGTTTAAGGGGTGATAAAGATAGGTTTAAGGGGTGATAAAGATAGGTTTAAGGGGTGATAAAGATAGGTTTAAGGGGTGATAAAGATAGGTTTAAGGGGTATTTAAATAGCTAGATTATTGACTATTTAAAATATATAACATATAACCTAGTTAAATGAATTAATAAGCTTCATATCATGACAAATAACAATAAATTAGTTGTTAAGGATAATGCTCTTATCGATGCCTCTTTCAACTTATCACTCATAGAGCAACGTATTATGCTCTTGGCCATAGTTGGAGCTAGAGAGTCTTCTAATCTCACATCTGATACACCAATAGAAGTTTTCGTAAGTGACTACGTTCATCAATTTAAAGTAGATAGTAATAATGCCTATGGCTTGCTTAGAGAAGCAGCGAAAACTCTAAAAAGAAGGGAGTTTAGTTATTTAGATAGATATAAGGGCCAAGAAGCTCTTACTACAGCAAATTGGGTAAACAAAGTGACCTATGTAGATTCTAGTGGCCTTATCGTTTTATACCTTAGTAACGAAGTTATCAGCTTAATAAGCCGATTAAGCGAACAATTCACAAAATACCATATAGAACAAGTGTCTGACTTTAAGAGTAAATATAGCATCAGACTATATGAGCTATTAATTAAATGGTTGAATGTAGCAAAAACTGAGAAATATAGTATTAACGATCTTAGATCAAAATTAGGGCTGGATGCGACTGAATATTCAACTATGTCGAACTTTAAATCTAATGTCTTAGACAGAGCAATAAGTGAAATTAATAAACATACTAATATTACCGTTGACTATGACCAATTCAAGAAAGGGCGAGTTATCACAGATATCCAATTTAGAATTAAATCGAAAGATAAGCCATCTCAACAAGAATTAACAAAGGTATCCCAAACAGCATTCCACCAAATGACAGATGCTCAAATCAATATGTTTGGCAATCAGCTTTCACGATTGCCTGAATTTTCGAACTTAGCAAATGGTAATGAAAGCTATGAGAGCCTAGCAGCAAAAATCAAAGAAATGCTAAGAGATCCAATACAACAAAAGCAGTTTTTACCTCACCTAAAAAACCTAGGCTTTAAAGCTTGAGTGTATTAGAGAATACACATATTGTATTCTCCAATACGTTTTCAAAATACACAGCAATACACTATGAATACAGCTACAAAATACAGTGTTAGTGATGCTGCAACTCTGTATAAAAAATCCCGAGCGACAATCTATAAAGATATAAAAAACGGTGTATTAAGCCGTGACTATGACGGTTTTATAGATTTTTCAGAATTACTTCGCGTCTATGGTGAGCCTTTCGGAGCAAAACAGGCAAAACGTATTGATACGTCTTCAATACAAAATCAAAATACACCTGAATACACTGATAAAACAGTGGTAGAGCTGAAAAACCAAATCGACTTTCTAAAAAAACAGTTAGAAAAAGCCGAAGATCGTGAATCCAAGGCGAATGCTCGTATTGATACGCTTCTAACGCTCATTGAAATGAAGCCTCCCACGGCCAATATGACTACGTTTACCGATCAAGAACCGCTGCAACCAAGCATGGCCAAAACAGCTCCAGAACCGGACACAGCAGAAGCTAAACAGGATGGATTGACTACTCCGGAGCAGACGGAAAATAAGCGTATTCCAGTGCCGGAGCAGGTTGAACCGGAGCAGCCGAAAAGAGGATGGTTAAGCCGGTTTTTCTTGCCGAATGGCTAAGAGGCTTATTTAGGTGTACTAATCAAAGTTGTGACACATTGATCAAAGAATAAGCGTGGAACGTGAATAATCATGAAAAAGCCGTTCCAGTGCGCTGAACCCTAGAACGGCTTTGACTAAGATATTGATGCTTATAAGGAAATTTCAAGCATTTCGTATAAGGTGTATTATGTTAATTTTAGAAATTCTAAAAAAGGGATAGTTTTTAACTATCCCTTTATCTTGTAAAAATTATCTTAGTAATAATACTGGTTTTGTAGAACTTGATAACAATTTGGTCGTCGTACTACCAATAAAAAACTGGCGTATCTTTGAATGACCATATGCACCAATCACAATCATATCAATAACGTTTTTTTCTTGATAATCCAATATAGATTTCTCAACATCACCTTCAAGCACACTATCAATGACATCAAAACCATTATTTGCAAGTAGCTCTTTTGCCCAAGTGACTTGTGATGTCATATCACTATTTGGCTTACCAACATATACCACATGAGCTGTCAGGGTTTTTAATAAAGGGCTATTTGCAATTTTGTCTACACAAATACGTGCAGTAGGACTTCCATCAAAAGCAATTAAAAATGACTGAGGTGGACTAAACGGTGAGGATGTGATTAACACGGGTTTATGAAGAGCACGAACAACATTTTCAATATGGGTTCCAACTTTACTGGAATTGTGCTCGGTTTCAGTTCCATGCTTACCCATAACAAGAACTCGAATATCCTCTTCCATTCCCATGATTGTTTCTAAAAGACTGCCATGGCGTTGAAAGCTTTGAGCATCAATAGAGAACTTCTCCAATAGATAGTTTTTTGCTTCCCGAAGAAGAATTTGGCCATGCTCTAGCTCAATTTTCCCCTTACGTTCTTCCAGTTCAACCAACTCGTTTAGCAAGGTTTCTCGACTTCCTAGACCAATTGCACCACTTAAATCTTGTGGTGCTTTCGCTTTTGGCTTATCAATGACATGCAATAACTGAAGAGGTGAATTCAATTTATCGCTAAACCAAGCTGCATAATCACAAACGGTATTTGTTGCTAATGATCCATCAATACATGCAATAATTTTTGACATAATTCATCCCTCTTAGTGGCTATTTAAGCGATCTAAAGCATCTGGCTTATCATGGATACCAAACTTATCGACTAACGTTTTACTGGCTTCATTCATTCCAATCAGTTCGACTTCTGTTCCTTCACGTCTAAACTTAATGACCACTTTATCTACGGCAGCGACCGCAGACACATCCCAAAAGTGAGCCTGACTAACATCAATCACAACTTTTGAAAGTGCTTCTTTGAAATCAAATGCAGACGTAAATTTATCTGCCGAGCTGAAGAACACTTGACCCGTCACCGTATAAGTACGGGTACTTTCAGGTTCATTAAATTCGGACTGAATTGCCATGTAGCGTTCAATTTTGTTAGCAAAAAATAATGCAGAAAGAAGAACACCGACTAATACGCCATAAGCCAGGTTATGTGTGGCAACAACCACAACCACTGTCGCTATCATTACGATATTGCTAGAGAAGGGATATTGGCGAATATTGCGCAGTGAATCCCAGTTAAATGTTCCGATTGAAACCATGATCATTACGGCAACCAGTGCAGCCATTGGAATGACTTTGAGCCAGTCACTGATAAACACCACCATAATTAACAGGAAGACCCCCGCACTAAAGGTAGATAAACGGGTACGACCACCAGATTTCACATTAATAATTGATTGACCGATCATGGCACAGCCTGCCATTCCGCCTAAGAAGCCTGAAGCGACATTGGCAACGCCTTGTCCTTTACACTCACGGTTTTTATCACTGGTGGTATCTGTTAAATCGTCGACAATCGTTGCTGTCATCATAGATTCAAGCAAACCGACGGCTGCTAATCCCAGTGAATAAGGCAAAATAATAGCTAAAGTTTCAAGATTTAAAGGAATATCAGGAAGCAAGAAAATTGGAAGAGTATCTGGTAATTGCCCCATATCACCTACGGTTCTTACATCTAAACCAATGAACAAGGCAAAGAGCGTGAGGAGTACAATACAGATGAGGGGAGAGGGTAAAAGCTTGCCTATTACTGGGATATAGGGGAATAGATAAATAATGGCTAAACCACCAATTGTCATCGCATAGACATGCCATGTCACATTGGTGAGTTCAGGCAATTGGGCCATAAAAATTAGAATAGCCAAGGCATTCACAAAGCCAATCACAACCGACTTTGACACAAAGCGCATCAATGCACCTAATTTTAGATAGCCTGCTAGGATTTGAATAAATCCTGTCAAAATTGTGGCTGCTAATAAGTATTGCAGACCATGCTCTTTAACCAGTGTGACCATTAATAAAGCCATAGCACCAGTTGCAGCAGAAATCATCCCTGGACGACCGCCTACGAAAGAAATCACCACGGCAATACAGAATGAAGCATATAACCCTACCTTAGGGTCGACACCTGCAATAATTGAAAAGGCAATTGCTTCAGGAATTAGAGCCAAAGCAACAACAATACCCGCAAGAACATCCCCGCGAATATTGGAGAACCATTGTTCTCGAATAGTGGATAACATGAAAATAGCCTATTTTTTTAAATTTTAGGAAAGGCTAGTGATGTGATATATGACACACAAGCTACTACACCACATCACTAGACAGTGATGAGTTATTTACTGTTTTAAGAGATAAATAAACTTATGGTGGCGTAAGTGTCATATTAAGAAAGATATCTATTTTGGAGGGTTTCGGGGGCAATGATAGCAGTTAGGCCCTTTTCTATCCACCCTAACCGTAGTACTGAAGTAAAAGTAAGAATGATCATAGATAATTTTAGAATTGATTTATGTCCATTTAACATAATGGGCGTTATACGAAACGCATATAAAAATAGTTTTATATTTCAAAAAGTTATGTTATAAAAAATCGGGGACGCAACCCCGAAAAGCCGACTTGGAAACAAGTCGGCTTTTTTATGAGCAGTTTTGATACTTATTGCCAATAAAGTTGATCAAAAATACATCGAAATAGATAAATACATAATCTTTATATGGGTTTAACATCGAAAATCATCCACAATTTCTGCGGATAAAACAGGGATTATTTTTACCCCATTTTGTACGCCTAAGCGTACAACTATTTAAGGCTTTTGCGGCTACACCATCTCTCAGCAATTCCATATTATGGGGATATAGAGAGCAGGATGCTCCAAATAAGAATAACAAGAGATAGAACAAGGAAGTGAGGTACGACAGGAGTTATACCTAAGCATCAAATATGTAAAAAAGCCCAACAGGATGTTGGGCTTTTTTATTGCTTATTTACTTCGGATAATCCGTATTATGTTGATTTTATGAGAACCATATAATAAGTAAAAAATTCGTGGCTATACCCATACAGTAATTAACCATAAAATTAAAACTCAAAAACTTCTTTTGCAGTTGCCAAAGTCTTTGCTCCAATTCCTTTTACTTCAGAAAGTTGTTCTAAGGTTAAACCTTTATTATTGACGCGTGCTATTACGATTGCTTTTGCTATATCTCGCCTAATATTGAGTAATGCTTCAATTTCATCTAGTGAAACTTCAGTTATATGTGGCTTAGTATTCTTAGAAACAGCTGATGGATCTAGGTAATCTAATAAATCGGCAAGCATCAAATAAATATGGAAGATTGCTTTAGTTGCTTCTAGTTGATTTACCTCAGCATGAACCCCTTTACAGGCTAAACTGTAATCTGCAGATAACCAGCTACCTAAATAGTCTACATGAGCTTTTGCCATTTCCTTATTGCTTTTTGATTCAATAGAAACATCCATAAATCGCCAAATACGATTAATATATTGGTTCTGCTTAAAAGTTCGACCCTTAATATTTTCCTCAGTTGCAGGATAGAGTTTGTCTGCCAAACTTTCCAATAATCTTCTGCATGTGGCTAATGCTTGAGACCATTCTTCTTTACTATCAGATGATACTGACTTGAAAGCTAACATAAGCTGCTCAGCGATTTCTGGATCTAAATCCAATAATCTGTCATCAACAGCATTTTTTAAAATGTCGAAACTCGATGTAATTGTTCCTGAAAATCTGAGTTTGGTATCAAGTTCAGTTAAGTAGTCTAAAGCTTTCTTTCTAATATATTGTAAATGTCGTTTTAGGTCCGTTAGATTGTAAACATGGTCAGTAAATTGCTTGAGTTTAGTAATGAATGCATATCTTTCCTCGATAAATTCTACAGAGTGATATCCACCAGTTGCTTTTATACTTTTAAACCTATGAAGTTCTGGTATTTCACTTAATGGGATAGATAACTCCTTCAGTTTATCTAGATTTTTTTTAAATTTTGGATCATCCATATTTTGAGGCTTTTCTTCTTTTTTATATTCTTCGTCTATTTTTTCTGAAAAATCTTGTAGGGCACTAACATAACGAGTAGAACCCAGCTGAATTTCACTCCAAGCAACTATTTCATCTTCATTTAAGAGTTTAGCTGCCCGTGAAAGTTTTTGAACCCCCACGGTCACGCTACCTTTTGCAGATTCTAGCTCTTTTAAACCTTCTTCAATAATCTTTAGTGCTTCAGCTTTTCTTTCTGCCACAAAATTTTCCCTAATCTAATATTTGTTGAAAGATTCTATCGAATGTACAAGGTTATTGATTTTGAATAGCCCCTACCATATATCACACGAAGAAAATCTTATTAAAGTACAGGAAATATTTTACTCTGGATCTGCATATAAATGACTAACACATATGCCGCATACGGAACGACCTAGCTGTGCACATTTAACACGCACAATAGATTCATCTAATTCACAACTAATATCTTTAAATCCAGACACCCATGTCATTTTTTCACAAACTGACCTACTATCAGATGTACATTTATTTTCTGAATTCGGAGGATTCAATTTACCTTGAAAAAGGTGAAATTGACCTGTATTAGTATTTTTTTTCAAAGTGTAAGTTTTTTTTGTCATAAAAATCTTCTTTAAAGTTAGAAATATTATTTAATTCATATTACATTAATTACTAATAAATACAATAATATAGAAGCATTATAACGACATATGATATCCTAAATTTTCATAAATCCAGCTATTATATAAAGTAAAAATTCCTAACCACATGCAGGACTTTTTCATTACATTTTTTTATTTTTCAAAAAAACTTGCAATTCTATGCATTCACCATCAACATATATTTTTGTCCTAGGACAGCGGACATTGATAAAATGCTTAAATCTCAAGATATTCTTGTTTTAGTAAAGTTACTTTCGATTCAAAATGAATTACGTACCTCATCTAATTTTAGTAGTGAGTACAGTAACGACTACTCTAACTTTTACTTAAAAAGGTCAATCAAACACCTTTTGTCAGTTAGAGGACTCGCTGAATCGATTGTTATAGGCAAAAGTGAAGTCTCAGAGTGTATTAAAAGATTAGTAAAAGTTGGACTGCTAGTTATACATGATCAAAAATTTTCTCAGAGGCTAGACTTAGCGAATTTCGATTGGGATATTAATAAAAGGGCCTTTTTTAATTTAGTTATTCATAGTTTTCAATACTTTTTCCCTGCTGAACTAAGATCTATGGATTTTGGAATTCCTACAGCATTTTCTAAAGAGGGTCTTAATTCTTTCTTGGCATATAGTTCGCCTATACCTTATATCTGGCCAATACAAACCTATAAATCTATTTCAGGTCTAGCAATTGAACCTATGCATAAATCAATACCATATGCAGCAATTGAAGATAATTATCTCTATGAAATTTTTGCAATAATTGATATTTTTAGAATTGGTTCTCCTAGAGAGAAACACATTGCAGAAAAACTGTTTTCAGAAATCTTAGGCGTATCAAACTAATGAATTCACCATTAATTAAAATGTTAGAGAAAGTTGCTGATGCACTAACTCAAGATCTTAGAGAGGAAATGGTCTTTATTGGTGGATGTACTACTAGCCTACTTTTAGACCCCAAAAACCATTCATTAGCAACAAGATACACATATGATGTCGATTTAATTGTAGATATAACCACTCATGCAGAATGGTATTCATTAGAAGAAAAAATTCGAAAACTAGGTTTCGTAAATGATCAAGAAGATAATATCTTATGTCGTTACAAACTGGGGAATGACCTAATTGTTGACTTCATGCCTACAGATTCAAATATTTTAGGTTTTAGTAACTATTGGTATGAACAAGCCATTACTCATAAAGTTAGATATTGCCTCCCAAATAAACTTGAAATAAATATACTTGAATCACCGTACTTTTTAGCTACTAAGTTCGAGGCTTATAAGGGTAGAGGAAATAATGACCCCCTAATGAGTAAGGATATAGAAGATATTTTAACTGTATGCATGGGGAGAAGTACTTTAGTTGAAGAGATATACTCTAGCCCTCAAGAGTTGAAAGATTATCTTTCCCATGTTCTCGCAGAATTACAGAACCACAATGAATTCCAAATTGTTTTAGATGATCAATGTAGATACGGCTCAAAAGAGCGAGTTAAGCAAGTAATCAATGCAATAATAAAACAATGGAATAAAGCCTTTTAATGAACTTATTTCATTTTACTCATAATCAAAGCCTCCCCAATAAACATGGAATAGATGGTACTGGGGAGCTAAGATCGAATCCTGTATTAGAGCTTTGTTACATAGTTGATGGGCATAGTAAGCATCCCAATAGTGACATTCTTGTTTCTAACTTCCATTCATTTATTTTAGAAAAGAAAGAAGCTTTTGAATATTTAATAAATGATGATCATGAAATTAAAGAATTTCTTCAAAACCTAATTAGAGAATTCCACATTTCCCAATATAGGCAGCTCATCCCAGCAGCTATGAGTATCTGCTTATTAATTTTTAATCCAGAAAAAGTCTATAGCGTCCATCTTGGTGACTGCCGTTTAGGCTTAATTGTTGAAAAAGAACTAACCTGGTTAACTTACCCACATAGTTTAACGATGTGTCAGATTGAGGATAGGGATTCTGAGGATTTAGAGGAAATTTTGAGATCTTCACATGATAATCATATCTTAACGAACTCATTGAATACTAAACACATTAAAAAGATCGAAATAAATATTTTTAACAGAGAAGAAGGCACCTATCTTTTAGCAACAGATGGTTTATGGAAATTAGACATTGATAAAATTTTGTTAACTGTAAAAAATAAAGAAAATTATAATGAAATTGATGATTTAGCTTTTGTTATAGCTAATCCATGATTAGTTATTTAACATAAAATCTCTTATACGAATCAAAAATGGAAGCTTATAGCTTCCATTTTTTCGGATGATCTTTCAGCTCATTTAGAAGATAGTTGTTCTGCTATGTTTCTCGTTTCTCGTATTAAGAAATCTCCATAAACTTCTTCTGGAAAAATTTTTAAACGTTTTGTGAATGGTGAAACATTAAGCGTGCTTTTCTTTTCTGTTAGATTATCTATATTTTTATAATGAAATTTTACAAATCCATATTCTATAGCCAATCTAATGAAATCTTTATTTAGTTCAGTTAATTCTAAGAATTTTGTTTTTGTACTTTTTAAAACCTGAGAATAGGACTCTAAGTTACTATCTGCCAGACTTTTTAAGAAAATTCTATCCTTATCAGATAAAATTATATTTAGATCATCAAAAGAATCAGGAATATTATTTATAACTGCTTCAACGTAAGTCAATGTTTTATTATGATTAATATCATCAGCCGTAATTTTTTCATAAATTGGCGTTATTTCAATTCGCTTAAATTTATTATTTAGTGTAGGTGTATTAACTAATTTTTTAAGAAATTCTTCAACAATTGCATGCGCTGTTTTATTCTTTTTAAAAGATAATTCACAAATAATTTTTCTTTCCGATGGATAGAAAACAGCACTAAAATCTTTAGGGTTTGCTTTATAGTTTGTCGGAATATATCTATTAGTGTCTAATTTTACATTTTGAGATTCTACCGTATCTCTAAAATTACTAGTAAGCCCAGTACTTTTAAAGATCTCACATCTAAAGCCATGCTCTAATTTATCTTCATTTAAAGGCTTTATACTGTCAAACTTTACGTAATTGGAACGAGCTTGCAAAGGTACTTCACGGAGATTCCCACTTAGATCCAAAAACAAATCTACATATGTCTTTGTTGAAACCTCGTCAGAAAAAATCTGTACATCAAAAGCTGTGTAAAGAACAGAACATGAACGTGAACCTGCCATATTTCTCTCATTAATATTATCGAGCAATAATTATACATTTATTATAAATTAAATATAATCTTCTTCTTTTTCATAATCATATAAGTTGTTACAACTTGTATAATTAATCTAAAGAATTTTTCGTACATAAAAATAGAGTACTGTATTAAAAACCAGATTAACTCTGGTTTTTTTGTTCAATCTGATCATTGGCCTCAAACATACCAGGATTGGTAATCCGGATATTGTCCTGACAATTCCCACAAAGCATCAGCCCTGCAAAAAGCTGTACGTTGTCCCTTGAATCACAAAAAGCACATGGTTTAGAGAGTTGAATAATATTGCTCATGGCTTTTCCCCCGCAAAATAGTGCCTTTGAGCATATGCATTTCCTCTAGTTTGCATTAATTGGATGTCTCCTCGATCGACTTTTAGATGCATCAGCATCCCAATTTGAAACATATATATATGGCCAAAGTCTTCAAAGAATTTTTCATTTAAATAATTGGCCTCAGTAAACTTATCGAGGGAGTAATTAATTTGCTTCTCAAAATCATTCACCAATGTTTCAATCCGATTGGCCTGCCGTTCAATACTGGCCATCTGTAAATTACTGGTCAGAAGATCCCGCAGATAAGTCCCTAATTTATCGCCCTTCAACTGAGCCAAACGCTCATATTCTTGTGCGACCTGATTGTCTAATCTGACGGCAACGGTTCGAGTACTGTTCATGAAAAACTCCTACAATTTGTTTTCAATCTAAGCACCTAATTTTTAAAAAGTAACTATCAAATATAAGTAAACACTGTTTTAAGTTTTAATGATTACAGGTTAAATATCTAATATAAAAAGAGAAATTTACATAAAAACGTAAACAAAGGTGATTACAAGCTATCTCATTGTTTTGTAAGTAAATATTGCACTTTATTTGCAACAAAACGTGTTTACAGCTAAACCTATGAAAAATAATAAAAATCATGCTAAAAGCGTAAACGCTTTCCAGATAGATGAAAAATCGCTGTATCCCTTATAGGATAAGGCTTTGGAGCCTTTATCTTTAGATGCGTGGTGTGTGAACCAAAAATTGCCGGTATGTACCGGCTCCCAATCCATTTAATTGACTTAACTGACAGTAAAGATAGTGCTTGGCCAAAAGAGATCCTGACTATTGTGTGTCTAAGGGAAAAAATCTATAAGCGGAAACTCTAGCCTACAGATCAAAAATAAAACCCAAGTTGAAACGCTCTCAAATGCGATTTCAGCCACATTTTTACTTAAGACATAGATCTCACTATTGAAATGAGTAATCAGGTCAAAAAACGCAAGTGAACGCCAAATAGAGGCTATTTTTATTCTAATCGGGATGAATAGAGCGAGTGTCTACGAGCGAAGCACCAAAATTCGCACCTAGACTCTCTGAAAAACAGCTTTTTAGGCTGTGAAGCCTAAATAAGCGTAAATCACATGCAGAAAATTGAGTCTAGATCGAGCGTAGCGAGTAAAAAAGCTTTATGAGCGAAGCGAATTCCGAGTTGCTTTTGCTCTTGCCTTTGCTTTTTCTCAAAGTCACAACAGAATGATCCAAAAAATTGCCCCACGAATCGAGCGAAAGCGAGATTCAATAGAGTTTGAGCGTAGCGA
>NZ_JBZUIX010000002.1:0-25917 GCF_058599305.1 Acinetobacter sp. CAU_H_S139_7 | reverse complement strand
TTTCGTATAAGGTGTATTATGTTAATTTTAGGAAAATTAAAGGATTCTTAGATCATGATAGTCCATATTATAAGAGAAGCTTGTTGTTCCCAAGATGATCAATTAGGCCCTTTAGAAATACAATTAGAATTTGATGAAAATGTAACATTAGAACAAGTAATAAAGGAAATCTGCACAGTAAAATTTCTTCAATATAGTTCTTCACATAACCATATGATAGGAACAGCAGATGATCAAAAAATAGTAGAAATACTATTACCTCAAGAAGAAATAATTTTTCATATTCAGAAAGATAATTTAGTTAAAAATTTAATGGCTGAAAGCGGATTCAGCTTCTCTTTTATAAATAGTATTTTCGACATTAAAGATAAAACAATGACTGAAAATAAACCTAACAAATGTCTAGAAGAAAGAAGCCTTTTACAAAATCTTATTTTTTGGAAATAAGTTATATATTGAATCAATTAACATAATGGTTGTTATGCGAAACGAGAGCTACCAGCTCTCGTTTTTTGTTATGGAAACTGCTAAAATTCAAATACGCCATTGACGTATAAAGAGTCCATGTTATTTATTGAAACCAGCATCTTTACCAAGCAAATTAAAGACCTTGCATCTGATGAGGAATATCGTCAACTTCAGCAAGATCTTTTGGTACAGCCTGATAGAGGTGACCTAATCAAGAATGGCGGTGGTATTCGCAAAGTACGTTGTGCTCAAGGTAACAAAGGGAAAAGTGGTGGGATACGGGTGATTTATTATTGGGTCACCGAGGATGATCAGATCTTTTTCTTAGTGGCTTATCCAAAATCAGTAAAAGATAATTTAACAGATAAGGAAACCGCCATTCTGCGCCAACTCGTGAAGGAGCAATTTCATGGATAACAACTTATTTGATGACTTGGTTGCTTCAATCAAAGAAGCTGGAGCTATCAAACGTAAAGAAGTTAAAGCAAGCCGAGTTACAGAACTCGAATTGCCTGATATTAAAGAAGTACGTGAAAAAACTGGCTTGAGCCAAAATGAATTTGCTGCACGTCTACATATTAGCCCCCGTACCCTGCAAAATTGGGAACAGGGACGACGCTATCCAACTGGACCAGCAGCTACATTGATTCGAATTTTAGATGCTCACCCAAGCCTTATTTGAAAAAATTACTTAAAAAATGGGAGCTTAAGGCTCCCATTTTTAGTCTGTAATACGTACTATGTTAATAGTAGAAATATTTAATATGAAAAGCTCAAAATATTATTAAAATGGCTATATCTTAACTATATAAATAATTCCTATTTTTAATACCCTCTGAATAATGAATCAATAGCACGTCGCTGTTCTTCAGCATCCTTATGCTCCTCTAAAGCCAACCTCTTTCTCATGTGCTCAAGTGAGCTTTTAGTACTATCATCTACAAAACGTTGTGCGGCAGAACGACTTTTTAATGATAATGCTAAAATAGCTAATGCTCTTGATGTACCACCTTCATGTTGCCCTATATAATCAACTAACCTTTCTGCTGGAAGGCTTTGAAACTTTCGCCATGCCTCATATTGTTGCTCTTTCATTTTTTCCTGCATAGCTTGACCTGCACCTTTTGCAAGACTAGAAACACTATTCCAAAACCCCATTTTCACTCTCCTAGAACGTATGAACTTATAAAATTAAGAATTTATAGACTCTGTTTGCATTTTTCTAAAAAACTCTTCTTTATATCTTTTCTGAATTTCACTTGATGCATATTTAGCAAATGCAAAATTAATACCCCCACCCAAGATACCACCAACAACAGGAATAAATTTTGCCGCTTGTTTAGTTGTCATTTTGGGTACTAATTTTGATGCAACGACCATGATGAGTTTAAGTACTGGATTTGATTTTGCTCCAGATTTTCCTGCAATTTGAGCAGCCCTATTCATCATAGCTTGCACACCTGCAACAGCAGCTTTATCAAATCCCAATGAAAATAAATAAATTTCTCTGGCTAGTTCTGCATCATGTGGATTATTCGGATCAAAGCCATTCAAATATGCAACTCTTTGATTCAACCTATACAATTGCGCTGCCATATTTACAATATCAACGCCACCAATGGTTACCATTGTTGCTACACCACCAATTCCCGAAGCTAGTCCGGTTACTGCACTATTTCTTGCTGCATAGTTACCATAAGAGCTAGAAATATCTTCAATTCGTCGATAATTTTTACAAATAATCTCTGTTGTAAAGTCTTCTATTTTTGCAATAGGTAACCCTTTAGACTTTGCATCTTTAACAATATCACTAGGATCTACTGAAATAACTTCAGAAATTTTATTTAAGAATTTTGTAGGTAATTGAGTAGTACTATCGAAATCCATATTTTTTTAAGGCTTATTAAATTAATTATCAATATCATAAATTAAACATTATGTTTTTTATCAAGTTATAAAAAATATTTATCCATAATTTGACACTAACTTTTAAAGGTTTTCTATTCTATTTAACATAATAGAGCTTATACGAAACGTATTTTTAATATTACTTTAAGATCAGTATCTTATCGTTATTCATACCCTCTGGAACGTTCTCGTTCAACCGACTTGGAAACAAGTCGGTTTCTTTTTAAGCAAAACTGTAACTTTTAGCCAATAAAGTTGATCAAAAAACATTCGTTTTTGCATTTTTTCCTGATTTCTCAAGGGTCACAGTTCAGAAATAATCCCCAATTTCTGCGGACAACTCTTGGGATAAAATAGGCCAACTTTGTAAGCTAAAACTTACACAGATTTAATGTTTTTGCGGATTAGTAATCCAAAGCATTAGCCCTATGATGAATACATAAGGGAACTGGATGTTTCTAGAAAACAAGAATAAGAAAATAGCGCAAGGAATGGGCAGCACGAGATCAGTAAGACTAGCAACCCGATATGAAAAAGCCCGACAGGATGTCGGGCTTTTTTATGTCTTGAATCTGGATTTCGTGTAAGAGATTTTATGTTAAATCAGTTGGCTATAAATTTTCAAAAATATCCTTAGTTTAATATTTTAATAAGCAAGTAAAGGGTAAGATAGGATTGAAAATCTTAAATTTCTGTAGGAAATTTAAATTAAAAGAAACGGGAGTTAATAGTATGAGTCAAGACCCTAAAAAATGTCCTGTTACCCACCTGACTACTGAAGCTGGTGCCCCTGTGGTCGACAATCAGAACAGTATGACGGCAGGTGCGCGTGGACCTTTACTTGCCCAGGATTTATGGCTGAATGAAAAACTGGCCAACTTTGTCCGTGAAGTGATTCCAGAGCGTCGTATGCATGCCAAAGGTTCAGGTGCTTTCGGTACCTTTACCGTGACCAATGATATTACCCAATATAGCCGCGCTAAAATTTTCTCTGAAGTCGGCAAAAAAACCGAAATGTTTGCGCGTTTCTCAACGGTGGCGGGTGAACGTGGTGCGGCCGATGCAGAACGTGATATTCGCGGTTTTGCCCTGAAATTCTATACTGAAGAAGGCAACTGGGATCTAGTTGGCAACAATACTCCGGTATTTTTCCTACGGGATGCCCGCAAGTTCCCTGACCTGAATAAAGCAGTCAAACGTGACCCGAAAACCAACAAGCGCAGTGCCACCAATAACTGGGATTTCTGGACATTATTGCCTGAAGCCTTGCATCAGGTGACCATTGTCATGTCGGATCGCGGTATTCCTGCTGGCTACCGTCATATGCATGGTTTTGGCAGCCATACCTTCAGTTTTATCAATGCCCAAAATGAACGCTTCTGGGTGAAATTCCATATGCGTACCCAGCAAGGCATCCAGAACCTGACCGATGCTGAAGCAGCAGACTTGATTGCCAAAGACCGTGAAAGCAGCCAGACCGACCTGTTTGATGCCATCGAACGTGGCGACTATCCAAAATGGAAAATGTACGTTCAAGTCATGCCAGAACTGGAAGCCGAAACAGTGCCTTATCATCCATTTGACCTGACCAAAGTCTGGCCGAAGGGCGATTATCCACTGATTGAAGTCGGTGAATTTGAGCTGAACCGCAATCCGGAAAACTATTTCCAGGATGTAGAACAGGCAGCCTTTGCACCTAGTAATCTTGTACCGGGCATCAGCTACTCACCGGACCGTATGTTACAGGCACGTTTAGTGAACTATGCCGACGCAGCGCGTTACCGTGTTGGTGTAAATCATTCACAGGTTCCGGTCAATGCTGCACGCTGCCCTGTAAACTCTAATCGTCGTGATGGTCAGGGCCGCATGGATGGCAACTATGGTTCATTGCCACATTATGAACCGAACAGTTTTAACCAGTGGCAGGAACAACCTCAGTTTAAAGAACCAGCATTAAAGATTACCGGTGATGCTGATTTCTGGGACTTCCGTGAAGATGACAATGATTACTTCAGCCAGCCACGTGCCCTGTTCAATTTGATGAATGATGAGCAGAAACAGGCCCTGTTTAATAACACGGCCGCAGCGATGGGTGATGCGCTAGATTTCATCAAATACCGTCATATCCGCAACTGTTATGCTTGCGATCCAGCTTATGGGCAAGGCGTTGCTAAGGCCTTAGGTATGACTGTAGCAGATGCTCAAGCGGCACGTGAAACAGATCCTGCTAAAGGTTTGCCAAGTTTTCTTTAATGTGGAAATTTGATTTAGATAGTTAATAAAAAAGCCCGACAGGATGTCGGGCTTTTTTATTCTCTATTTTTTAGATTAAGCTTGTAAGTGTATATACAATGAGAATTAAAGTTTCTATTGGTCCTATTAAATAGCATTTTGCCACTTCTAGGTTCAATCCTAATCAAAATAGTGAGTAATTATGATCCCTTCTTATGAAAACTTTAAAGATTTTAAAGATGCTGGTGAAAAAATTTTAGAGTATTTACATAATCACTTAGGCTTTGCTTTATGGATGATTACTCGTACTGAAAGTAATGATTGGATAGTTTTGCAAGCTAAAGATCATGGATATGGAGTACAGGCAGGACAGGTCTTCAATTGGGCTGACTCATACTGCTCTAAGATGGTATTAGATAAAGGGCCACGCATAGCACCTGATTCGAAAAAGATTCCACTGTATGTAGAAGCAGGCATCAACAAACTGGTCGATATAAACGCCTATATTGGGCAACCTTTATTCAATGAGGATGGTTCTATTTTCGGCACATTATGTGCTATTGATCCATCAGTACAGCCTCAAAGCATAGAACAACATAGTGATCTATTAGAGCTATTAAGTTTATTACTTAGTCGAATTTTACAAAATGAACTTAAAATTAATGAACAAAAAAGAGTTAGTGAAAAGCTTGAAATGGATTCATTAACCGATCATTTAACGGGTGTTTTTAATCGTCGTGCTTGGGATACATTTTTGGATTTAGAGGAAGATCGATGTAAAACGTACGGACATCCAACCACAGTGATTATGATAGATTTAAATGACTTAAAAGCTATAAACGATAAATCTGGTCATTCGGCTGGAGACCAGATGATCCAAAAAACGGCCCAAATCTTAAAGAAAAATGTACGCTCCAATGATTTAGTCGCGCGTTTAGGAGGAGA
Organism: Acinetobacter sp. CAU_H_S139_7; assembly: GCF_058599305.1. NCBI lineage: Bacteria > Pseudomonadati > Pseudomonadota > Gammaproteobacteria > Moraxellales > Moraxellaceae > Acinetobacter > Acinetobacter sp. CAU_H_S139_7. The sequence goes on along the minus strand of NZ_JBZUIX010000002.1, from coordinate 20,364 downwards.
TGAGTTTGGCATTCTAAATATTGAAACGACTTTAGAAAATACTCAGAAATTGGTGAATCGGCTTTTAAAGTCCTTACAAAATGCTGGAATTAATGCTGCTCTTGGTGTTGCGGCACGTGAACCAAGTAAAAATTTACGAATGGCAGTAATTGAAGCAGATGAAAAAATGTATCAGCATAAACGTCAAATTAAAGTCATCATTTGATGATTCCATAGAACAGGATGTTTGAGGATCTAAAACAATAATCGTAAGTCAGACACTTGGATTGTGAAGCTAGACAGGAGTCTTGCTTGAGCAGTAAGCTCATTTGAAGTTTTTCTAAAATTAACATAATGGTTGTTATACGAAGTCGACTTGTAATGCAATTTGCATTACAGTACTCTTAGCACATTAAATAACTGGGAGATATGATGGCTACTGTTAACTTCAGGGTCGATGAAGCCCTTAAAGAAAAATCCTATTCCATCCTTAAAGAACAAGGTATTGCACCTACAGATTTCTTTACTAGTATTCTTGAATATGTTGCTACGACTGGGAAACTACCTGTCAAAAAAGCTCTGCTTTCAGAAGAAGATGAAGAATTATTAGCTCTTGTCCGTAAGCGCATTAATGACCCTAAAGAGATGTTTGAGGAAGTCACATTAGATGACTTATAAGCTTTTACGTCACAAAGACTTTAAAGCAGAATGGGAAAAACTCCCTGTTGCTATACGAGATCAATTTAAGAAGAAACTAGCCAAAGTCATAGAGCAGCCACATATTCCAAAGAATATGCTTAGAGGGGATCTTGCAGGTTGCTATAAAATTAAATTATTAAAAGCTGGTGTCAGACTTGTCTATCAAGTTAAAGATGATCAGGTAGTTATCTTGCTCATCACAGTCGGGAAACGAGCTGATAGCATAGTTTATGACGAAGCTAAAAAGCGCATTAAAGACTAAAAATGGGAGCTTATAGCTCCCATTTTTGCATTCGTATAAGAGATTTTATGTTAAATATAGATAATAAAAAGTATGACTATCTTTTATCAAAACAATTTTAAATCCCAGTAAGCCCACTATCGTGAACTTACTGAGGCAATCTTTTCGCTAACGTAGCTTAAAAAAATCACTAACCACTGAGGGAACAGTTCGTTAATTTGTAAAAGAAAGTATGACTGAAATTTTATGAATTAGCAAAAGGGCTTTGTTGCACAAAGCTATTCTTAAGGGCTTCTTCAGCAATATAATTTTCAAATGAAGAAGCCTACACACAAAATCTACCGCACAACCAATTGGCCCGCATATAAATTATCCTTCTAAATATTTTTTTAGCTGTACAGCTACTGAATAGGCTAATAAAGGGGGAACTGCATTACCAACTTGAAGCATTTGATTAGACTTCGGACCGGAAAAAATAAAATTATCAGGAAATGATTGAATCCTTGCAGCTTCTCGTACTGTTAAGCAGCGATCCTGCTTGGGTAAAGTAAATTGACCTGATGATGGTGTATCAAATCTAGTGGTAATTGTTCTAGCTATACCGTCACTTCTTAATCGAGTCCATGTTCCACTATAGATCGATTTTGTAAGATGCTCTTTAGGTAAACTTTCTTTGCCACCACCTTCATGTGGAATCATCTTGAGTCTTTGAAGTACTACTGGAGAATGGTTTGTAGCTTGATGATTTCTAATATTAGAGGATCTTGCTCGTAAATAAGATTGGTATTCAGTTTGAGTATCAGTTATATATTCATATTTTTCTTCACCTTCTCCAGCTGAGAGTATAGGTAAATCAGAAAAAATCTCATGTAATTGTGGTGGGGTTTTACGTTCCAATTCAGAGAAGTCAAAAACTTGATTATCCTTCACACCTACAATAAATGCTCTTTTCCTTTGCTGTGGTACACCAAAATCAGAAGCATCTAAAATTTGTGCATTAATGGTATATCCCATTTTTTCACAATCGTCTTTAATCAAATTTAAAAAATAACTATCGCTTGTAGTTAGGATGTTAGGAACATTTTCGATTACAAAAGCTTTTGGCTGAACAAATTCAACAACATCTAAAAAATACTTAAATAGATAGTTTCTTTCATCATCTAAACTGAGACGCTTTCCCTTTTGAGAAAAACCTTGGCATGGTGGTCCACCAAAAATGACATCAACTTTTCCTACCATATCCTCAAAAACTTCATGAATTTTTAAGTTAGTAACATCTTCGTTTAAAACTTTTGAATGTGGAAAGTTTATTTGATATGTCTTTGCAATATTTGGCTCTTTTTCTATGGCTAATAGGCTTTTAAATCCAGCCATTTCAAATCCGTATGACATACCGCCAACACCAGAAAATAAATCAATTGTTTTCAAAATCATACATCCTTAACTCGATTACAAGCTGAGTCAAAATATTCAGAATTTAATTCGGTGCCAAAGAAACGTCGCCCACATTTTTTAGATACAACAGCTGTTGTTCCACTTCCCATGAATGGATCAATGATCAAATCATTTGGGTTTGATAAAACTTCTACGAAATGTTGGATAAGTTTTTCGGGCTTCTGAGTTGGATGCTTTCCAAATTTCTTTTCAGATTTTGGTGTAAGGCCAGTTTCAATAAAATCGTGTAATAATTTGCCATTATTGTTAAAAGTCCCAGAAGGGCCTTTTTTTATTAAGTAAACCCAAGCTTCTGTTGAATTAACAAAGGTTAAGTTCATATTTCTAGGCATTGGATTTGTTTTATGCCAGATACCTGTAGTCTTGTAATAGAAACCAGCCTTTTGCGCAATTTCTATGATGCTTTCAACTTTAATGATAGACATAAAGATAATAACAGCCCCATTTGGAGCTAGTTTTGAATAAGTTAATTGAAGAAAATCTAGCATTTGAACATACCAATCTTCATACGCTAAATCATCCCATCCACTAGCTACAAAATGATTTTCTCTTAATCGAAATACTCCTGTATTCCTGCCCTTCATGAAATTTCCTAAATTGTAGGGCGGATCTGTCAGGCACAAATGAACGGATTCATCCTTAAGCAACTTTAGCCCTGCCAAGCAGTCTAGGTTAAGGAGTACAGAAGAGGAATCTCTATATTGCTGTTCATCTAAGCTAACATCATGATTTAGATAGTGTTCATTTAAGGGGGAATTCATCAGACAGCAAAATATTCAATTTAATTGTTGTATGATACCAACATTATAGAATCTTGTACTTTCTTGGCGTCCTTAATTGACGCTTTGTACAGCTAAGAAATGAAATACAATTGTAAGGAATGATTTGTGATTGAAAGCGTATCCCCAAGATTAGGAATAAAATCTTCTCTTCCAGATCATTTACAAGCATTTGTTACTGCTTATCTTATATGGAAGACAAATGATAAACCCGCTGTTATCGAATACTCTGAAGAGTTTACAGATTCTGATGGTCTGAAAAAAATAAAGTTTAAAGACACTATTCTGACTGCATTAGGGAGATTTTTAAGTACGAATCCCCAGTATGATTCCCAAGTGTTTGATAATAGTCCTCTATTAGCTGCACAAATTGAACACTTACAGGTAGGATTGCTTAACTGCTATAAAGTAGCATATACAACTCATTTAGATACCAATCTTTCGAACTCATGTGAAAGAACTGGTGGTAATAGGTATGACAAGAAATTAGAATATACTTCTTTCATCGATTTATTTGATTGTTTTGTCGAACATTCCTTAAATGAATATTTAGATTTATTCATTTTAATTTTAAATAAAGACAACTTTTTTTCTCATCAATTTTTTAAACAATTTTCAGGATTTATTAGTTTTCTTGTCGAACAGACGAAATATAAATTAGCAGATGATACAGAAAGAGATCGGCTATATAAAAAGTTTGATGGAACTATAGATTTTTTTAAAAATGGTCCTTCTAGAATTTTAAAACCTTTTACGAATAATGGTTTATATGATTTATATCCTAATTCAACACCTTTGACATCTATAGAATTACAAAACAAAAAAAGCCGTATTGATAATTTATTTAATATTTTTAGTGTTAATTATGATGATGAAAGCCGTAGTGACGATGAAGAGACGGATACTGAACCAACCCCAACTTCAAGCGAAATTAAAGGCTACAACAAAATTATTTATGGTGCTCCTGGAGCAGGAAAAAGCGCATCGATTAAAAAATTTATAGAAAAAAATACACCAGCTGAGTTACTAGATAAAAACTATATTCGAACCGTATTTCATCCTGAAACGCAATATTCAGATTTTATTGGCTGCTTAAAACCGCATAAAGATTCTAGTGACAGAATCACTTATAGTTTCCGAAAAGGTCCTTTCATTCAAATACTAGAAAAAGCATTGCTGGATTCTGAAAATGAATATTTTTTAATTATTGAGGAACTTAATAGAGCAAATACTGCTGCTGTATTTGGAGAAATTTTTCAGCTCCTAGATCGAGATAATGAAGGAAAAAGTGAATATCCGATTCTGATACAAGATGAAGATTTGTATGAGTCTTTAACAATAGAATTAGGCTCAGAGCATCAGCTTATTAAAAAACGTCAACTAATCATCCCTAATAATCTCTCAATTATTGCAACGATGAATAGTAGTGATCAGGCAGTTTTTCCATTAGATACAGCATTTAAAAGACGTTGGATTTTTGAATACTTGCCAATAGATTTCGAGAATTGTGCAATAGGGGACGTGCCAATTTATCATGTAGATTTACCAAATGTACAATGGAAAACATTAGCGCAGACGATTAATAAAATTTTGGGTGACCTAAAGATTGTAGAAGATAAATTTATTGGTCCGTGGTTTATTAAAGATAGTGATTTAATTGAAGGGAAAGCTGAGCAGACTTTTATTGGAAAAGTTTGTTCATATTTATGGGATGATGTTCTTAAATATAAGAATAAGAAAGAAATTTTTACAATCGATAGTGGATATGGTGAGCTCTACCAAATGTATTCTGAGAAAAAACCAATATTTTCAGAAAAGTTTATGGAGGCGTTAAAAACAATGCAAAATTTAGATACAGATACATCAGATAAGTTAAAAACAGAATGATGAAATATGAATTCTTTGAAGATAAACAATTTGTCACTTCAAAAGAAGGTAAGTACTTTATTGATTTAAAAGAAATTCCTAATTATGTAATCAATAAATTAGATTTACTTGGCGGTATTGATGTCGTTAATCAGGGACAAAAAATTTCATTTTGTGGGGTCATTATCTCTAAAGATTGTACATACTGTTTTGCTCCTGCTAGATCTGACTCTAAAAAAATTGAATCTATAGGAAATCTAATTAAGGTAATTCATGCTTATAAAAACTCTATTGATTCTAGTCTGTTAGCATTTAATGAGGATGAAAAAGGTAAGGTTATTGAAGAAATTTCCTTAACAGACATTTTTGAAATTATAGATCTATATTTCAGTGTGGGGATCTTACGATCTAAAACACATACTTATAGCGAAAAGGGACGAACGAATTGGTCTAAAACAGTGAATAGAGAGTTTCCTGTCTTTACGAATGATAATGTCCCAATCTACTTTTACCTTCATAAATATCCTGTTTCCATTTACCAAGATGATTTAATTTCTAGTATTCACTGTGAAATTATATTAGAGATTTTGCAAAATTTTCATTGGCTAGATGAAAGATTTAACTTTGTGTCTCAAGATCAGTTAAGTGAAAAAAAATTACTCAGTGAATTGGATGTTGAAGAAAAAATTTCTCTGCTAAATCAAAGGCTATATTCAACCTTTGTTTCTTTGGAAATTAGAACTCTGCAATTATTGATTAGATATTTAGAGAAGATTCACGAAAGTGGATCTAATAATATTGTGATTGGAATTCGGAAATTTCATTACGTTTGGGAGTTCTTACTTAGAAATATTTTTCATAATGTTGATCTTAAAATTAATTCTTTATTACCTATACCACAGTATAAGTTTGCTGATGCGTCAAAGCCTACTCAAAACTCATCTCAAAAGGGTATGCGCTTAGATGTATTCATTAAGAGTGAAAATTCTTGTTGGGTCATAGATAGCAAATACTATACAGCTACAGGTGCACATGATGCTCCTGGATGGTCTGATCTAGTTAAGCAGTTTTTCTATGTTAAGGCTGTTAAATTGATTTACCCTGAGCTCAAATCGATTAAAAATATTTTCATTTTTCCAGGGATAACCAATCCACTATCGATTATTAAAATGGTTTATCGTGAAGAATCTGAAAAGTTAGAAAAATTAACAGAAGATTTTCACCCAATCGAATGTTTATATCTAGATCCAAATGATGTAATGGAAAAGTATCTAAAATCTGAGAAGGTTTACATCACAGATTACATCTAATATTTAGTTAATAAAAAAGCCCGACATCCTGTCGGGCTTTTTCATATCGGGTTGCTAGTCTTACTGATCTCGTGCTGCCCATTCCTTGCGCTATTTTCTTATTCTTGTTTTCTAGAAACATCCAGTTCCCTTATGTATTCATCATAGGGCTAATGCTTTGGATTACTAATCCGCAAAAACATTAAATCTGTGTAAGTTTTAGCTTACAAAGTTGGCCTATTTTATCCCAAGAGTTGTCCGCAGAAATTGGGGATTATTTCTGAACTGTGACCCTTGAGAAATCAGGAAAAAATGCAAAAACGAATGTTTTTTGATCAACTTTATTGGCTAAAAGTTACAGTTTTGCTTAAAAAGAAACCGACTTGTTTCCAAGTCGGTTGAACGAGAACGTTCCAGAGGGTATGAATAACGATAAGATACTGATCTTAAAGTAATATTAAAAATACGTTTCGTATAAGCTCTATTATGTTAAATAGAATAGAAAACCTTTAAAAGTTAGTGTCAAATTATGGATAAATATTTTTTATAACTTGATAAAAAACATAATGTTTAATTTATGATATTGATAATTAATTTAATAAGCCTTAAAAAAATATGGATTTCGATAGTACTACTCAATTACCTACAAAATTCTTAAATAAAATTTCTGAAGTTATTTCAGTAGATCCTAGTGATATTGTTAAAGATGCAAAGTCTAAAGGGTTACCTATTGCAAAAATAGAAGACTTTACAACAGAGATTATTTGTAAAAATTATCGACGAATTGAAGATATTTCTAGCTCTTATGGTAACTATGCAGCAAGAAATAGTGCAGTAACCGGACTAGCTTCGGGAATTGGTGGTGTAGCAACAATGGTAACCATTGGTGGCGTTGATATTGTAAATATGGCAGCGCAATTGTATAGGTTGAATCAAAGAGTTGCATATTTGAATGGCTTTGATCCGAATAATCCACATGATGCAGAACTAGCCAGAGAAATTTATTTATTTTCATTGGGATTTGATAAAGCTGCTGTTGCAGGTGTGCAAGCTATGATGAATAGGGCTGCTCAAATTGCAGGAAAATCTGGAGCAAAATCAAATCCAGTACTTAAACTCATCATGGTCGTTGCATCAAAATTAGTACCCAAAATGACAACTAAACAAGCGGCAAAATTTATTCCTGTTGTTGGTGGTATCTTGGGTGGGGGTATTAATTTTGCATTTGCTAAATATGCATCAAGTGAAATTCAGAAAAGATATAAAGAAGAGTTTTTTAGAAAAATGCAAACAGAGTCTATAAATTCTTAATTTTATAAGTTCATACGTTCTAGGAGAGTGAAAATGGGGTTTTGGAATAGTGTTTCTAGTCTTGCAAAAGGTGCAGGTCAAGCTATGCAGGAAAAAATGAAAGAGCAACAATATGAGGCATGGCGAAAGTTTCAAAGCCTTCCAGCAGAAAGGTTAGTTGATTATATAGGGCAACATGAAGGTGGTACATCAAGAGCATTAGCTATTTTAGCATTATCATTAAAAAGTCGTTCTGCCGCACAACGTTTTGTAGATGATAGTACTAAAAGCTCACTTGAGCACATGAGAAAGAGGTTGGCTTTAGAGGAGCATAAGGATGCTGAAGAACAGCGACGTGCTATTGATTCATTATTCAGAGGGTATTAAAAATAGGAATTATTTATATAGTTAAGATATAGCCATTTTAATAATATTTTGAGCTTTTCATATTAAATATTTCTACTATTAACATAGTACGTATTACAGACTAAAAATGGGAGCCTTAAGCTCCCATTTTTTAAGTAATTTTTTCAAATAAGGCTTGGGTGAGCATCTAAAATTCGAATCAATGTAGCTGCTGGTCCAGTTGGATAGCGTCGTCCCTGTTCCCAATTTTGCAGGGTACGGGGGCTAATATGTAGACGTGCAGCAAATTCATTTTGGCTCAAGCCAGTTTTTTCACGTACTTCTTTAATATCAGGCAATTCGAGTTCTGTAACTCGGCTTGCTTTAACTTCTTTACGTTTGATAGCTCCAGCTTCTTTGATTGAAGCAACCAAGTCATCAAATAAGTTGTTATCCATGAAATTGCTCCTTCACGAGTTGGCGCAGAATGGCGGTTTCCTTATCTGTTAAATTATCTTTTACTGATTTTGGATAAGCCACTAAGAAAAAGATCTGATCATCCTCGGTGACCCAATAATAAATCACCCGTATCCCACCACTTTTCCCTTTGTTACCTTGAGCACAACGTACTTTGCGAATACCACCGCCATTCTTGATTAGGTCACCTCTATCAGGCTGTACCAAAAGATCTTGCTGAAGTTGACGATATTCCTCATCAGATGCAAGGTCTTTAATTTGCTTGGTAAAGATGCTGGTTTCAATAAATAACATGGACTCTTTATACGTCAATGGCGTATTTGAATTTTAGCAGTTTCCATAACAAAAAACGAGAGCTGGTAGCTCTCGTTTCGCATAACAACCATTATGTTAATTGATTCAATATATAACTTATTTCCAAAAAATAAGATTTTGTAAAAGGCTTCTTTCTTCTAGACATTTGTTAGGTTTATTTTCAGTCATTGTTTTATCTTTAATGTCGAAAATACTATTTATAAAAGAGAAGCTGAATCCGCTTTCAGCCATTAAATTTTTAACTAAATTATCTTTCTGAATATGAAAAATTATTTCTTCTTGAGGTAATAGTATTTCTACTATTTTTTGATCATCTGCTGTTCCTATCATATGGTTATGTGAAGAACTATATTGAAGAAATTTTACTGTGCAGATTTCCTTTATTACTTGTTCTAATGTTACATTTTCATCAAATTCTAATTGTATTTCTAAAGGGCCTAATTGATCATCTTGGGAACAACAAGCTTCTCTTATAATATGGACTATCATGATCTAAGAATCCTTTAATTTTCCTAAAATTAACATAATACACCTTATACGAAATTCAATCATAAAATTGAATTAAATCAATCTGTTGTGATCCACTAAAAAGCCCAGTTTGTTCAAACTGGGCTTTTTAGTGGATCATTCACGCAATACGCTTATTTATTCAGCAATTTTAGATTTGTTTCATTAGATAGCATAAACAATCTAATTCATTATTATATGCAAACTTACATATATTACTTAACTTACGTAAGTTATGTTTCTTATTTAACTTCACTTAATACGGCTTGTTGTAGGTCTTCTTTCGATAGCTTCTGTAATTGATGTAAAGCTGCTTTTAAAATGACAGAGCGATTTGCTTTGGCTACTCTTGCATCTATCAATAGATCATCAATTTCTTTGCTAACTTCTTCTGTTAGTGAAAATGTAAATCGACGATATACTTGTTGTGAACACTCTAAATTTTTTATACGCTTAGTAGACCCGCTAATGAAATCCTCAATTTTTTGGTCTGTAGATTTAGATTCCTGAGCTGATTTTGTTAAACCTTTAAGTGCCATTTAAAGTTCTCCTAAAAACTCTAAAGCAAGTTGCTCTATTTCAATGATTGCCTTTTTATCGGTATCAACTTCAAATACAGAAAGTCCATTTTCATCGGCATCGTCATATACGTTCCGATTGGTTGTAAATTGATTCAAAGGCGATAAACCAAAAGACTCGCATGCATCTTTTGCATCAAGAATTCGCTGTACTTGGCTAGGTAATGTTGGACATTGAGTAATAACGGCTCTAGTAATTAAGTTTGGGTTAACTGCTTTAGCTAATTTAATAAGTTGTTCAACATGAACTAATGTCTTTAGGTCACGACGTTTAGGTCGAAATGGTAAGAGCATGTGTGTTGCAATAGTCATTGCCGAGCGTAGAGCTTCGGAGTCTTGACCGCCAGCATCAATAATAATGTCTTGATAACGTCGAGACAGATCGTCTAAAACCTGTCGAATATTACCTGCAGCCTGAACTGATGGAATATTTTTTAATTCAGAGTTTTCATCTCTTTCTTTAACCCAATCAGTAGTAGTTCCTTGAGGGTCAGCATCTAAAAGTAAAATATCTCGCTTTTTCTGCTGAAGGTAAACAGCTAGGTTTTGAGCAAGACAGCTTTTACCAGAACCCCCTTTTTCACCGCCAACTAAGATAATCATGTTTTTATGTAACTTACGTAACTTATTTAATTCAAGAGTATCCGTAAATATGAAATGGATCAATAGGTTTATGTTAAGTAAGTTACGTAAGTTGTTTAAGTTATGCAGAAGTTACTAATATTTAAGGAAAAAAAATTTTTAATTTTTTTTCTTAGCCATTTTTATAAGATTTTAGGTCTCTATGGAAGGTGTTTTTTGAAATTAACAGGTGGCAAAAAAATTAGTTATTAGATGATTTATAAGAAGTTATAGATGAAGGAATCCACATATATTGTTTTGTGAGTACCAATCAATATATGTATGTTTTTTAGAAGTTTTTTCCTTATAAAAAATAAAAGCCCTCCTTGACATACATCAAGGAGGGCTTTAAATTCGTCGGTACGCAGTTATTTGATGGTGGAACATCAAGTAACGAAGATCAGCAGAGCTACCAACTCGTGCAGATTTCACCAATGGCTTGTACCTGAACTCTATTTTCACAGGAAAATGATATTAGTTCAAGCCCCTAAATGATAAGTCTTCGTTAGTTAAGTTTTTTTTTCATCAAATCAGCTTTAAAAAGCAAGTTTTGCCGACTTCTGCGTGTCCGTGTTTTACGGCTGGCATGTGGTGTGGGTGGAAGGAATTAAGCGACGCTAGCGCACCACAGCGATTGTTTTATATGGATAAAGCAAGAGTTGCTACTAGGGGAAATCGACAAAGCAACAGCGTGATGAGTAGCTGAATACTTAGCTTAAATCGTAAATTGGGGAAACCCTTGCGGAGATAGTTGGGTTCAGTTGGTTTGAGAACGTGTCGATGCGGTGTGTGAATCGTAATCTCAGCCTATAAGGGAAAGCACAATTACCCTTTGCAGATACGACCGATGCGTGGCTCCGTCAGCCCGAAATGGTGTATGGCAATACTTTAAGAGCAAGCAAACTTTTTTGCAGGCTCTTAGGGTGAGTATTGCCGAAACTCACTCAACGTTCACCATCAGCCCAAAGGGCTTGCCCGACGGCTGAGGGTGCGGGGAGTGAGTGAGCGCATTTAATAACTTTAAGCTCGAAATCTTAATTTAATATAGTCGTAATTCTGCATGATTCAGCGTATTTACCACTTTTTTCAATTTTATGTGCCTTTTCTTATTAAAGTAAAAAAATAGCTTAAAACGCAAATTAGGAGCATTTAAAGGCATAGATATTTCTGATGCCTTTTTTTCTGCGTAGCTCATGCGTTGCATGGCTGTACTCGAAAAAAACTCATCTCATAAAATAATACCTAAACTGAATTGTACTCACAAAACAATTGATTTTAAAGGATATTTTTCAAAATTAATACAAAAAATGATCATGTTCAAAACTAGAATAAAGCTGTGATTGATTCAGTTTAGGAATGTTATGAAGAAAGATGGCAATACAAAGCAATTAACTGTTTTGGTTGATATTGATGAATTAAAAGAATTTCAGAGTGCTTGTAGAACTCAAGATATGAACTCAAGCCAAGTTGTAAGAGCGTTTATTCGTGATTACATCAAAAAATATGGAAAACAAGAGAGTAAAAAATGAATAAATTAATCAAAATTTTATGCCTATCTACTGTGCCAGTTGTACTTTTAGCCTGCTCTAAACCTGATATTTCAGGTGTATGGATTCCTGAAAAGGTTAGCTCAAGTGATACATTCTATTCTTATTATGAAATTAGATCGTTAGATTCTAATCGGTATAGTCTTACTGCATTTAAGTACAAGATACGCAATCCAATAGCAGATATTATGCCGATGGATTTGCCTAAGCTGATAGGTACGGAAGAAGGGAAGAAATTAGAGTTCACTAAAGATAATACGTACTGTGTTGAAGGGTCTTTAAACACAGAATGTTTTGTTTTTAGTGATGGGAAATTAGATATTTATAACGGTAGCCGTTTAGTTAAATCAAAAACTAACCCGCCTTTAATTCCAGTGAATAAATAGGGGGGAGCTATGAAAAAAATTATCTATGCTTTCTTGCTTCTGTTTAGCTTTTTAACCATCAATTCTGCTTATGCGGTAGAGAGTTATACAAACTCTCAGGATTTAGGAAGTGGAACTGGTGGCGTGACAACTAATCCCGATGGTTCAATTCTGATTCCTTCTAGTGGTTCACAAAACAATCAGAATGGTAATGCTGTTTCTAAAGAAGTCAGTCAAGTTACCGAGCAAGGTATGAACTTGCTCGGGCAATTAATTGATGAGATTCAAAGTAATGTTGAAAAAAACTTAAAATCTAGCCTGCAAGCTTACTATCAAAAAATTACAGCGCCAATTATACCTGTTTTTGCGGGATTCATTATTATTTGGATCTCATTCCAAGCCATTAAAATGATGCTTGGTATAGCTGTAGAAATTCAGGGCGTGATCGCTACTTTCGTCATTATGCTTTTGATTTGGTCAATCGTATTTTCATGGGATGCTTTCTATCCGTATGTAGCTGAAGTATTTCTTGATGACATACCAAATTTGATTAGTGAAATGACTGGAACTGATGCTAATTCAACATTAAAAACTTTTGTAAAAATAGTTTTTGATGTTATTTCAACCTCAATGGCGAGTGTTGATACAGGAATTACTAATGTTGTATCAGGATTGTTTTTTGTTTTGATGTACCTTTGTTTACTGTTTTTAGCCGTTATTTTATGTGGAATCTTCTTTTTAATTTGGATTCTTTGCAAAATGATTATTGGAGTTCTAATTACAGTGGCACCAATTTTTATAGCATGTGCTTTGTTTCCAGCAACCCGAAAATATGCAACTAATTGGCTCAATGCGGTTCTTGTTCCAAATGTAATTGTTTTACTCATGGTTATAACTTGTGATCTATTTTTAACTGGTGTGATCAATGCATATCAAGATACTGTTGGAGAAAGTGGCGGAGGGAGTTTTATTGTCGCTTTTGTTCTGTAAATTACCCTCGTCATTGTTATTGGTATGTTTCTACTTATTCCTAAAATTGCAATTTCTTTAGTGGGGCAAGGTTTTGAAGCTTCTAGTTCAGGAGCGCAAGGGATTATGAATAGTGGAAAAGCAGGTTTGAAAAAACTGTTTTCAAAATAATCATAGAAAACTAAAAAAAGCCGAATGATTTAAGTCATTCGGCTTTTTTCGAATTGTGAAAATATTAGTACAGAGCTAAGTGTTAACGAAGCGAACTGAAGAAATAGAAAAATCCATCCCTCTCTGATTACCTTTAAATTTCAAGCGAAGCCGTCAAAATCTGTGATTTTGTCGAGCTGACCGCAGAAGTTTAAATTTTTCTAACGATGATTACTTATATAAAAGGCTTATTTTGAATATTTTTTTTAAACTAAGTTTATAAAAATCAAATGGATATATTTATAAAAATTAAGTTACTAAAATCCAGTATAGAAAGCTGATTTGTGGGTTTATCATTTACGAATAGCAATGAGTAATGCACGCTTTCTCGTTTCTCTTTGAGAAACAAAAAAGCAGACCATCAAAAAAGGCAAAATGGCAACTTATCATCTATCTGTTAAGGCGGGAAAAAATGCAAGGTCTTCGGGAAGCCGAGGGGCAAGCCATTACGCCTATATCAATCGTGATGGGAAGTATAAAAGAGCCGATATTGAAAAGATTGAATCAGGTAATTTGCCGACTTGGGCGAAAGATGCAAAACACTTTTGGAAGTCGGCAGATAAAAATGAGCGCATGAATGGGCGTGTCTATACTGAATTAGAAATTTCATTGCCTAGAGAATTAACACAGGAACAGCGAGAAGAATTAGTTAGCCAATTTGTAGAAAAAACTTTAGGTAAAAATTTTACGTATTCCTATGCAATTCATAACCCTTTAGCCCGAGATGGTGAACAAAATCCGCATGTCCACTTGATGTTTAGTGAGAGAAAATTAGACGGTATTGATCGGGATGAAGCACAACATTTCAAACGCTACAATTCTAAAAATCCTGAATTGGGCGGAGCAGGTAAAGACCGATATTTTAATGCTCGAAATTTTGTTTCTGAGGTTCGTGTAAGTTGGGCGAATACCGCAAATGATTATATGGAAAGCATTGGTTTAGATTCACGCATAGACCATAGAAGCTATCAAAAAATTGGTACAGAAATTCAAAGTCAAAATTTCAGAGCCGATTATATTAGCCATGATAAATATTTAATTAGTGAGAATATCAACGAAATTAGACGGCAGAATGGTGAAACCATTATTGAAAAACCAAGTGAGGTTTTAAAAGTCCTTACTTCTACTCAATCATTTTTTACTATCCGCGAACTTGATAGATTCTTAGAAGCGCATACGGATGGACAGGAACAATATTTAAAAGCACGTGAAGCAGTTTTAACATGCCCTGAAATGGCGGTTTTATATGGCAAAGATAGTGTCGTTTTATCTTCTAATGAGTTGGTCGGAATAGAACAATCTATTTCAGCCCTTATTTTCAATGCGAACCAAGACAGCCGTGTACAAAAGCCAAGAACTTTAATTGATAAATTGCCATTAAACGCTGTACGTGTTGCTGAAACTAGGACGTTTAACAGTGAGCAAGAAAAGGCATTTTATACACTTACTTCTACAGACCGAATCAGTCTTTTGAATGGTTCTGCGGGAACTGGTAAATCATACGTTTTAAGTGCTGTATCTGAAGCCTATAAAGAATCAGATTATCAAGTTCATGGAATTGCATTACAGGCGATTACAGCTAAAGCAATTGCGACAGATTGCGATATTCCAAGCAGTACGATTGCTTCATTTTTGGCAAAATATGAAAGCGGTAATTTAGAGGTTAATAACAAGACTGTTTTAATCTTAGATGAAGCCGGTATGGTCGGTTCAAGAGATATGCAGAAACTTCTGATGATCGTTGAAAGACATCATGCACAAATAAAATTAGTCGGGGATAGCTACCAACTTAATGCCGTTATGGCAGGTTCTGCATTTAATCATATTCAGCAAAACTTAGACCATAAAAATACGGCTTCACTTGAGAATATTCAGCGTCAGCGCTCTAGTGAAATGAAAGAAGCATCACAGCATCTTTCCAAGCACAACGTAGATCAGGCATTAGAAATCTATAAAGCCCTAGATAGAGTAAACGAATATGAATCTCATGAATTTGCTTTAGTCAAAACGATTCAATCGTGGTCCCTAGACCAGGGCGAGAGTAAATTAATGCTTGCTCACTCAAATCGTGATGTGAACGAGCTAAATGCTATGGCTCGATCTATCTTGATTAAAGACGGTAAGCTTTCTGCAGAAAGTCATAAGGTCAGCACCTATAAAGGCGAAATTGATCTAGCGCTAGGCGATAAGATTGTATTTAAAAAGAATGATAAGCACCTGAATGTTTCAAATGGTGAAACAGCTAAGGTTATTGGCTTTGAGCTAGATCAACAGCAAAATATTAAAAGCATGATGGTTGAATCAGATCAGGGCGGGAAAGTATCAAAAATTGATGTAGACAGCTATCAGCACTTTAAACATGGCTATGCCAATACGATTCATTCATCACAAGGTATGACGGTTGAAAACGCCTATATTCTTGCCAGTGAGAATATGAATGCTAATTTAACCTATGTGGCACTAACACGGCACAAGGGCAATGTAGAGCTAAATTACAGTGCTACTGCATTCAATCAAGATGAAAAAATGTGGGTCAGAAATTCTGAAGGGAAGTATCAAGAAAAAGAACTCACACCGTTTGATAACTTGAAACGTACTTTAGGACGTACCGAAGTTAAGAGTTTTACAACAGATTATTCAGTGGTACAGGCAAAAGACGAACTCATAAAGAACTATCTTCGTGATCATAGAAGTAGCCTTGATGATCAGCGGGAATTGTATAACTTGAATAGCACATTTAAGGCAATTACTACGCCTGACAAGCATTTCAGCGAAAAAGAAATCATTGAAGAAGTGCGAAATAGCCTAAGATCAAAAGCTTTATTGGGAGATGAAATCGTAAGGTTTAACGGTCAAATGAACATTGCCAAAGGTGAACAGCTCCAGTTAGATCAGGAACTCACTTTAAAGACCGGATTTTTTAAGAAAGAACATTTTGATAAAGATACACCGCTTCAGGTGATTGATGCATACAAAGTCAAAGATAAGGCAGTGATGAAAGTAAGAATTAAGGCTGAAGAATATGAAGTACCCTTTGAAAAGCTAAATATTCGCTATTCAGATAAGTATTTAACCGAATATAAAAAAGATACTTCAGCACGCTTTGATAGTCGTCATAAAGCAGAAATGGTGAGTAAGTTCAATCAACAATTGCAACAGCAGAAGCAAAGCCAGCCATCCCAGAATCTAAATGCACCAAACAGTGAGATCAAGCATTCTCCAAGTATCAAAAATAATCATAAAATGAAGTTTTAAGGTGATATGGCTCGTTTAGTCTCTTGGTCATACTCCAAACCATACCTATTAAAAAAACATATTCTATGGATTTTTAGATCTATAAGATGCCCCTCATAGACGATGGAATGTTTAAATCCATTGGCACGAGATGCATGTTCATTACAAATTAAGCATTTATGGATCTTTAGTCTTTCTTTAAATCGTTTTTTCAATGTCCGTTCGTTCGCCAAAGGCGAAATTAAGAACAATGTACTGAAAAGGTTGTCAGCACATCGAATATGCATTAAATAGCCTTTAAAAGAACGGCAAGTATGAACTTTGGTATTTACGTCTTTTTTGCATTCTAGGCAGGGTTTGACTACAGGCCGTCTAGTATTTTTTTCATAAAAAAAAGCATATAAAATAATCAAATATTTAAAGCTTTATTCTTATTTTTTTTTAAGTAAATTCCAATATAACAATAGGTTTTAGCAACCCTATTGTTATGGCAATCCCCCCAAAAAATAAAAGATTTCTATTTTGGAGTTACAATTTTGACTTCGCATAAGAGATTTTATGTGAAATAAATAAGTAAAAGCCCCGAATCACAGGCTTTTTGTAGAGTGTATTATCTTAATTTTAGAAAAATTTTAAATTTAAAATCCGAATAATTAGCCTATTTCTAATCTGCTGTAACCACGTTCTTTGAAAATCAAACAGCGTTGTCTAATTGTGAGCCTGAATACTTACCTAAGGAAATATCTGGGTAAGATAAGGGAGAGTGTGGAATCGTTAGCTTTTTAAACTGATTTTCTCAAATATTCGGCTTTTGTCTTATATCTAAATTTTTTACCTATCGATAAAATAATTGTATTCATAACCTGCTAAGGATAGTGGGTAATAAGCGTTTAAGGACTAAGTATCAATTAGAGCCAAAATAGCTAATTTACATTGGAAAGTAAGTGATTAAGAGAAAACTAACAGCGCTTAATAAGCCTTATAGTTCCGAGAGAGACTATAAGGCTTTTTTATGAAATATAATTTTCTTTTATCAAAAAAATAAATATAACTATTAAAAAAACTTGATTATTTTTCTTTTTACTGTATATTTAACTCAACTAGAAAAAAAGTCTCGTTTCGGTAAATCTTCCTTAAGTATCGCAGTTTTAGTCATAATCCTTCGTTTTTAGATTTTAAGTTCCATTCTTTATTATTTTCCAAGTTATAATCGGTCAATATAATGACTAAAAATTATTAAAAATCAGTAGGATATATTATGTCAAACTCAAATGTTGTTAAAGGTACTGTTAAGTGGTTCAACGAAACTAAAGGTTTTGGTTTCATTCAACAAGAATCAGGTCCAGACGTTTTTGCTCATTTCAGCGAAATCGCAAGTTCAGGTTTCAAAACCTTAATGGAAGGCCAGCAAGTTGAATTCAGTGTAGCTCAAGGTCAAAAAGGACCGAATGCTGTAAATATTGTTGCTATCTAAGTAATAATAGACAGTAATAAAAAGCACTCATGAGTGCTTTTTTTATACTTCAAAATTTGTTTTAAAAATTAAAATTTTTCTAAAAAATAGGATGTAATTTGTTGAAATTAAGTAATTTAATTGCAAAATCTAAAAATGGTACTGAAATTATTGTTTCATTAATTCCTCTTCATAAAATGCAAAATACACGTCAAGGTTCAAAAAAAATCGAAGTAGGTAAAAGAGTCCTTCTTTCATCTGGAATCGAGGTTGATTTAAATTTGGATGGCCGTACATTTTACACTTCTTTAAATCAGCTATTTAAATTAAGTCATAAAGTTGCTTAGAGCCAACATCAACAAGTATTAAGAATTGGGGTAGATTTCTGCCACTATAATTTTATTAAGGGGATATATATGTTTAAACAGACTCTCAACGTAAAAGACCAGTTTGGGGTTAAACAAGCTATTCAAGCAACAGTAGATCATCATTTTGCCGATACGCAATCTCACTCAAATATAAGACATATCACCGTTGATGGAGAAGATATTCGACCTAGTTTTGAAATGTTTTTTCAAAGTACTGTAAGTGGAAAAATTTTTAAAATTTTATAGATAGTATTTTAAAACCAATACGATACGCATTGTAAGAAACGAGAGCTAATAGCTCTCAGGTCATCCCCCTAAAAATAATTGAGTTTAAAAGTAGAAAATACAAATATTCTCAAATGATCTCTATTTTTTGGAAAAACATATCAAGTTTGTTTATAAAAAAGCCGATATATTTCTGTTATTCACCAATTAAAATGTCCTATAAAAAATGAGCTGATTAATTATCATATTCGGCTCTTGTTATGAGCCGAATAAGTGCTATATTCAACTCATCTGAAATTTTAGATGAGCGATTGAAAATGCAGAAATGGATTTGGCAAGCAGAAAACTGGACAAATTTTACATGGCTAGATTCAGTTATCTTACCTAAAACCAGACAGATACATCAAAAAATAGGGATTATTCTGGGGCAAAGTCAGCATGATTTAGCAAAAGAGCAATTCACCCTAGATACTCTGCTTGCCAATCTTGTTGCTTCATCTGCGATTGAAAACGAAACGATCAATGTTTTTTCACTACGATCATCTCTAGCTCAACGCTTAGGTGTCACACTTGAACAGCCTTATCCAAGCTCAGATCGATCAGAAGGTTTAGCCAATATCATGCTAGATGCGCTTAACGATGTTAAGCAACCATTGACTGTTAATCGTCTCATGCAGTGGCATCGTTGGCTTTTCAATGACCCAGATTGGACAATGCACCGTTTACGCATTGGTCAACTTAGGGGGGCAGAGCCTATGCAGGTCGTTTCAGGTCGATTGGACTATCCTAAAGTGCATTTTGAAGCACCGCCAAGACAAGGCTTAGAAGAACGCTTAAATGCCTTCATAGATTGGTTTAATCAAAGTCTAAATGATTCATTGCTTGATCCTCTGTTACGTGCAGGCATTACCCATTTATGGTTTGTTACCCTACATCCTTTTGATGATGGTAATGGACGTATTACACGTACACTTACAGACCTTTCTTTAGCTCAAATGGATGAACAGAGCATTCGTTTATATGCTATGTCTACTGCGATATTGAATAAACGTAAAAGTTACTATGAGATATTAGAACAAACTCAAAAAAATGATTCTGATATCACCGATTGGCTAGTTTGGTTTTTAGATACATTGAATGATAGCCTTGAAAAAACCTTAGTACAGATCAATCGGACATTATTTAAAAGCCAGTTTTGGCATAAATATTCAAATTTAGCCCTGAGTGAAGAACAGCGCAAAGTCCTCAATCGTTTATTAGACGGTGGGGAAAATGGCTTTGAACATGGTATTAGCGCGTCACAATATCAAAAAGTTGCTAAAACAAGTAAGGCGACAGCTACTCGTCATTTATCTGACTTACTTGAGAAAGGTTGTATCGTCAAATTGGAAGGTGGGGGACGTAATACACGCTATCAGATCAATACTCAGTTATAGAAATTTAAGCCATAAAAAAGCCCGACAGGATGTCGGGCTTTTTTATGTCTTGAATCTGGATTTCGTGTAAGAGATTTTATGTTAAGCAGATGATCAAAAGGCCCGTGAATAGGGCC